>NZ_CP168563.1:0-9274 GCF_047325105.1 Massilia cellulosiltytica
GAATTGTGGAAAAGCATACCTAAGCACAACGTTCAGGGACGTTTTAAATTCAGACTGCACCGCTACGCGGCGCACAAGGAAGCCTCAGACCCAGCAACGGTCAAGGGCTGAACGCGCAGACCTTCGGCGGGCTACGGACTTCGGCCTGCGGCCGAACGCCTACCGGCGCGGGTCCTACCGCCTCACCCCTGGCTGACGCCAGGGGCTACGGGCACCTGCGCGCCATGATCGCCAGTCGAAACCCCGCGCCCTCCCGGGACGCGGCGACTTGCTCGCCCCTGGTCTGCAGACACTAAAACCGGTCTCCAGAGCAAAGCTCGAGGACAGATACGGCCGTCACCAAATAAAAATTGTCAAGGATTTAACCACCCCAAAGTGTCCGGCCCGGCTTGAATGCAAGCTCCAACCGAACCCACAGAGTGGATTTCCCTAGAAGGATCTGCGACAAGGAGGAGTTCTAATGGACCCACAAGAGCAGCTATTCGGCCTAATCGAAGCAGCCGAAACCCAACAGAAGGCGGCCGCCACTGCGATCGCCGCGATGGCGAAGGAGCGCCGCGAACTGGCCGCTACCGTCGAAGCCATCAGGAATGCCGCTGAAACTCTCCAGAACGGCCTACAGGATGCTGCAGGCCGCGCGGTGAAGGATTCCCTCAACCAGAGTCTTGAAAACGCTGAGAAGGTTGCTAATCGCGCCGTGAACGTGTTGCGGGAAGCCACACACCAAGTGCGCGAGGCCGGCACCTGGGTGAGCTTCAAGACCGCTGCGGCGGTGGGCCTGGCCGGCGCGCTGACCATCGGCGCGGTCTATGGCATCGGCCGCTACATGGTCGCTTCGACGCTGACTGAGATCCAGGAGCTCCGGGCGCAGAAAGTCGAGCTGCAGGCCAACGTCGATGACTTGGCGCGGCATGGTGGCCGGGCTAGGCTGAACATGTGTGGCGGCCGGCTGTGCATCGAGGCTAGCAGCAACCAAGGCGAAAACTACGAGAACTGGAACAGCCCTTGGAGGGCACAGAACGGAGCGAACTTGGTGATCTTGCGTGGGTATTAATGCAATAAAAGCTACAGTTTTACGTCATGACGTAATTCCTTATGTACATAAGGCTATGGCGAATTTCGCCAGCAGAGTTGCAATCAATTGCAATGAAGAAGTCGTGATCTGACTATGAATGGCAGGCGGTCTGGGAATGGTCCCGAGCGCCTTTACCATTTAGAGGTTACCTTATGAAACAACAATCTTCCTTCTCCTGTGCACTCCAGCGTCGTACCGTAATGCGGATCGAGCACTTGCAGAGAGGCAGTGGCATTGGTGGCGACGATACTGGCCTCGTCCTAGTGCATGTGGAGTGCTCTAGCGAACGTCAATGCCCGGACCTGTACCGTTGTCCTATGCGACAGGATGATTGAAGCCACTGCTGGCCGATTTTTGCTGAGAAAGCCGTTACCTGGAGAAGCCGGGGCCACCCCGGTCGCGGCTCTGCTCCCGCTGCGCCTCTTGCTCGCGCTCGAGCTGCTGCCGGCGTTTCTCCAGTTCGGACTGGCGTTGTCGTTCCACCTCGGCCCGGCCCAGCTCGGCCAGCCGCTGCTGCTCCTTCTCGGCCTTGTGCGCCTCGTACTTGGCCCGGAAGTCAGCCCTGCCGCTGTCCAGCTGCGCCTGGAATGCTTGGCGTTTTTGCTGTTCTTGGGCGTCGCGCTGCGTGATCGCCGCCGCTAGATCGCCCGACAGGTCCAGAATTGACCGATTGGCGGTCTGGTTCTGCCGCTCCAGCTCTCCGGCCATCTTGGCCGCCGCTAGTCGCTCGGCCGCTTGCTGTTCGAAGTCCCGCCGCTTGTGGCTCGGCTGGCCGGTGCGTCGCTCGATGGCCGTGACGGTCGGTCCCAGGTGCTGGGTCGGTATGCGCTCGATGCCTTGCGCCTCCAGCGTCCGGTGGTCGATCCTGGCGTCGTGGCCCAGCTCCCGTAGCCGCTCGTTCGTCAGCTCGGCCCATCGGGTGCGGATGCGGTCGATCTCGTTGGCCTTACCCACCCCACCGCCCATGTTGTGCGCCACCAGGTCCAGCTCGCGCACCTTGTTCCCCAGCCCTTCACCCTCGATGCGGTTGGTGGTGGTGAGGATGTGCGCATGGTGGTTCCGGTTGTCTCCGGCCTGGTCCGGCGCGTGGATCGCCACGTCGGCCGCGATCCCGTAGCGGTCGGCCAGCTCTTGGGCGAAGTCCACTGCCAGCCGGCGCCGCTGGCCGGCATCCAGTTCATCGGGCAGGGCTACCAGGAACTCGCGCGCGACCTGGGCGTCGGCGCGTTTGTTCTTCGCCTCGACGGCGTTCCACAGCTCGGCGCGCGCCGGCTGCCACGTCGAGCCGGACGGCATCACGAGGTCGGCCGACTGCAGACCGCGTTTTCTCGTGAAGTCGTGGACCTCGCCCGTGCGCCGGTCAAGGATCTGCTCGCAGGCGCGATAAGCCGCCGCAGCGGTCGAGCTGCGCCCGGCCTTGCGGCTGATGATCTTCGCCGACAGGTGATAGATCGCCATGGCGCGCTCGCTTTTGACGTTGGGGTTGTCTTTGGCCCGCGGCAGGCGCGCACGCAAACCCGCAGGGTTTGCATTAAGTGCGCCCTTCGCCTCGCTTCGCTCCCGCTCGGGGCTCACAGGCGCTACCACTGTCTCAGCTATCCCGGCTCATTGGCGTGAGCTACCTCAGCCGGGTCCGAGGGACATCGCGTGAAAGAGATGCAGCGCAAGCCGGATGGCATGTACCGGATGAAAACTACAAACTCAACTCACTCTAGAACCGACATGAGCAATCCCATCGACAAGGCTCAGCAGCGCATCGACGAGCTGCAACAGAAGCTGAAGCAGGCCAAGGCCCTCAAAAGCCGGATCGAGGCGCGCCAGAAAGTCGTCGAGTCGAAGAAAAAGCGGACCGAGGAAACTCGTCGCAAGATCCTCGCTGGGGCACTCGCGCTTGAGATGATGGACCGGGACGAAGGCGTGAAAGCACGCTTCATGACGCGCCTGGACAAGTACCTGACGCGCACCGACGACCGCGCCTTGTTCGGGCTGCCGCCAGTTGCTTAGGAGACGCCGGCTTGAGCCTGCCGAGCCTCGACCGGTCAACCATGGACGGATAGGGCAAACCGGCTGAAGATGACGCGATAGCTCATCGCGTCTTGGCGTGTTCAGCGGCCAAGCAGGCGCGCATCTGGTCAGCGGTGACGGTGCGTGCTGGATCGGCTTTCAAGGCGTCGTAAGCGGGCCCGACTTGGCCATGCAGCCAACTTTCTACCGCGCGATCCCGCGCTATCAGTGCCCGCAGGCCGTCCCGGATCACTTCGCTTTCGCTGGCGTACTCGCCCGTGCGTACCTTGGCTTCACCATATCCGCCATCTCGTTGGGCAAGGTGATGCTCATCTGCTGGGTGGTTCGCATGAGCGGCTTCTTTGGCTTGATAGGATTTAATCCTATTCTCACGCGGGCCAGTCGTCCAGTTTGATGTACTGATGCAATAGAATTCCATAAGGAATTCCTTGTGGCTATCCTAAGATAGCCATAAGGCTTGCCATTTGGAATTCCATCCGGCATTCTTTCAGGAATTCTATGTTGAATACCTTCCGGCTTTCCAGCACTTCCTGCAGCTCTTCCATTCAAGGTCGCCATGCCATCCATCGTTTTTGTCTCGCCCAAGGGCGGGGCGGGTAAGACCACCTCCGCCCTCGTCCTGGCTACGCAGATCGCCCAGGGCGCCGACGTGACCGTCATCGACGCCGATCCCAATCACCCGATCAAGACCTGGGCCGCAGCGGGTAACGCGCCGCAGCGAATGACAGTGGTATCTGACGTCACAGAGGAAACGATCGCGGACCGGATCGTGGAGGCCGCGGCAAAAACGCCGTTCGTCGTGGTCGACCTGGAAGGCACCGCGGCGGCCATCGTCGCGTATGCCATTGCAGAGGCCGACTTTGTCATCGTGCCAACGCAAGGTTCCCAGCTGGACGCCGAGCAGGCCAGCAATGCGTTCCGGCTCATCCGGGCCCATGAGCGCGGGATCCAGAAGCACAAGCCGGATTACAGGTTGCCTTACGCGGTGCTGTTCACCCGAACGTCCGTGGCCATCAGCAGCCGCGATACCAAGCACATCCGGGAAAGCTTCGACACTGCCGGGATTCCGTATATGAAGACCGAGCTGCATGAACGCGCGGCTTATAAAGCTATGTTCTCGTTCCGCCAGCCATTGGAAAGCCTGCCCCCTTCGGAAGTGTCGAACATTCCGAAGGCGATCGAGAACGCCAAGGATTTCCTGGCCGAGGTGATCGAACGCATCCGGGCCTCCCAGCAACCCAACAATGAAAAGGTCGCATCATGAGCCGCGCTAACCCCCTCGATGGGCTGAACCTGGAAGAGTTTCAACCGAAGGCACCGGAGCCCAAGGCAAGAGCTGATCGCGAAGAGATCGGCAGGATCGCCAAGGAAAACGGGTTCCCCAGCCGCCAAGCCCCAATCGACAAGCCGGCCGAAGAGCGGCCTCGCCAGCACTATTTCCGGACCGGGCGGAACAAGCAGATCAATATCAAGGGCTCGCTGGAATGCGACGAGCACCTACAGCGCCTGGTCGCGGAGCTGGACGTTCCGAAGGGCGTGGTCCTGGAAGAGGCCTTGAAGGCCTTAGAAGCTGTTAAATCCTCCACCGAGCTCACCGAGCGTCTGGACCGAGAATTCCCTAGTAGGCGGAAGCAAGGATAGCCATAAGGAATTCCAAGTGGAATTCCACTTGGAATTCAAAAATTGGACTTCTTACACTTCCCACAGCTTCGCAACCTCATTTCCACACTGGCGCTGCCTTTATCGGCCGCAGACCAATAATCGGCTTACCAAACGGCCTATACAGCCCGGCGTTCAATACGTGACCTTGAATGTCGGGCTGTCCTCGGCCAGCTCCTGGCGCCGTTCTCAGTCCTGCTGCCCTAGTTCTCCGGCCACCTTGGCTGCGGCAGTCGCTCGATCGCTTACTGCTCGAAGTCCATCGTCAGCTGAAGCCGCTCACCGGCAATAATTGGTAGTGCTGCGTAGTATATATACTACGCAGCATACCGGTCCTATCGACGAGTGTTCATAAAAAAATCTAGTTTCCTAAAATTTACAAGATCAATTAAGAGCCTTAAAGAACAAAGTCTTAGGAACATACATGTCCTTCGGTGAAGTATATATACTTCACCGAAGGACTATATCATGTAAAAAGTTGATTTTTTTTTATCAAAAACGATCAATAGTGTGCTATGCTGCGTAGTATATATACTACGCAGCACTGACTATGGCCCCTCAGCCCAGAATACAGATCGCCAAACCCGACATCCTTAAATATCTTGATGCTAGGCAACAGAAGATATTTAAGTTGACTGATTTGCAAGAAATTCTTGCAAGTAACCGGTCGGCATGGCGCCTTGCACAAAGTACAAATACTCAAAAATTCATTGAGTACTTGATTAATCATTCTAAACTTCGGCGCTTCCATTTTCCGTTGCCTCATCGGGCTGAGACTAGATACACGTGGGGTGATGTGCCCCTACTTGAAGTCGTGCTTAGCCTGAAGCCAAACAGCTATTTTTGTCATTACACAGCAGTTCGGTTGCATGGTTTGACGGAGCAAGTCCCCAAGACCATCTACCTTAACCACGAACAGCATCTTAGAAGTCAGACGGCTGGGGGGCTAGCACAGCATCGGATAGACATGGCCTTTAAACGTCCTCCTCGCCTGACGAACAACTTCGTTCAGTTTGGCGAGGTCGGAGTCTGTCTCATTAACGGGAAAAACACGGAAAGATTGGGCGTTATCTCCGAGCCAATGCAATATGACAGTGAGATCCCAATAAATATACGCGTCACAAATATTGAGCGTACGTTGATAGACATCACCACGAGACCGTTCTATGCGGGTGGTGTGTTTGAGGTATTGAAGGCTTTTGAGCTCGCTAAAGATCAGGTCTCAGTAAATGCTTTGTCTGCAATGCTGAGCAAAATTCAACATACCTATCCCTATCATCAAGCCATTGGGTATTACTTGGAACGGGCCGGATATAAATCAAGAGCGATCGAACTGATGAGGCGCTTCCCCATGCAATATGACTTTTATTTGGCCAATGACATGGGGGAGACGGAGTATGTGAAGGAGTGGAAACTATACGTTCCAAAGGGGTTTTAGTTTTTCTACTAAATTACAAATAGAAGCAAAATAATAATCGAAATCTTCTATTTCGTGCCCCTCCTTGACCGTTGCTTTCACCGAGTCAAAGCCGGCGCGGTGAAAGTCACGTTGTTCTTCTATTTTCCCGAGATACTGGAGAGGAACACGTTTGGCCTTGAACATCTCAGTCAGGAGTTCCTGGTTGCTGGGCGTAGTAAGATCGATTTTCTTGGCCTCGACTAGGAGTGTAATGTCTAGGAAATCCCGGGCCCTCGCTTTGCCGGGATAGCTTCGTTTGATGATTTCGCTATACTCAGGTAATTGCTGACAAATTGCTCTAAGTTTCTCGCATACGATCATCTCAGCCGAGTAGACGTAAATCCGGTAGCCATCGAAATCAGCTTCTTCTTTCCCATCAGTGTATTCGAATCGGCTAATGTCAATAAGAAACTTTTTACCTTGGCCGATGCTAATCGCTTGATTGCGAAGCGCATTGATGTCGTCTTTGTTCTTTTCGTAAAGTTCAGAGCCAATAATTTTGAACTCTACGCCATACCCACCCCAAAAATCCCTCATGTCATCGGAGATGGCTTCAGGTTTCTCTAGCATTTTCACGTCAAAAATTTCATAACCCTCGGGTTTGAAGGTGCGCTTGAGCGCACGTTCTACGCGAGAGCGGAATTCTTCTACGCCGCCTTCGAAATCGTGTTTCATGGAAAAGTCGAGATCCATGGAGGCACGTGAGCTTAGGCGATGGACCAGGTCCATGGCATTCCCGCCCTTCAGGACCAAGTCTTCCTCGAGCTCGTCGTCAGAAAACATCGAGACAACAGTTAGTCTTTTTATTTTTTCAAGTGTATTCGGTACTGAGTTATTTGTTGGCGAAGTCATAGTCTCTGCTTATATTTTCAATATTGCAACACATGTAGCTTACTATGAAAGCCACAAAAAGCCAACACCTGGAAAGATGATTCGTAAGTCTGGGGCCAAGAAGATTTCGAAGACATTATGTAGAACGGATGTTCTGACCAGACCGAAGGGAGGCATAGCCGGCAGCCATGCAAATTGTTATTCTGGAACCCCTTTATCTCTTGGAGAATCCAATGTCTGGAGCTGAAACTGAAGTCGTCCGCGTAGGTATTCACGATGCGCGCTCAAGGGATCTGCTGGCCGGCCCGATTTTTCTGCACCCTTTCCCGCGGCAGGGAGAAATCCTGGTGGTTGATGGCCAGTATTATCAAGTGCTGCTGACCGAGCGCGATTATAAGACGCAGGATGAGGCCAAGGCTTACGTGAAATCCCTAGGGCGCCATGACGATTATGTAGTGGCCTTCCAATCCATCATTTCGGGCGCAACGAAACGCTAAGCCTGGCCGCCCATTCCAAACCGTACGCAAAACGGGCCAGCCTGGCTGCCCCGTTCGAATCGTACGCAGAACGGATTTTATGTCTAATGGACCCCACCATTTTGTTTGTATCCTATCGACACTTTGTGTGATACTGTAGATCAAAAAAGCATTTTCTATGGTGATGAAGTGATGCAAAGTGTCAGTTTGGAGACAGCAAAAACACTGGTCAGCAGTAACACCGTGACTAGGGCCATCATTCAATGCTTTGACGGTCGGCGCTGGGCCATTGTCCTGCGCGGCCGGGATGAGTACGTGTTGAAGTCGGCCAGGCAGAATCCTCGATCGTTCGCCAAGATTGAAACGGCCCTGACCGAAATCCAGGGTCTCGGCCTGCGCCACGCTGAGGTGGATTTCGCGAAGTGGCACCGCGACCAGGGCGCCTTGCCGGCTGAAGCAGCATGAAAAAAGCAACCTCCCTTCAAACAGATCTTTTTGGACTGGATCCGGGGACCACAAGCGCGCGATCGGCAAGTGAAGACACCAGACCGGCTAAAGCGATTAAGCCAGAGCCATCACTCACAGCAATTCAGCCCAAAGCCACGCACACGAAGCGAGATGCAAAAATGGTTGAGGCGTCGGCCGAAATCGCAAGCACCCGTCCTGAGGGTGATGATATGGCGTTCATGCACACTATCATGTGCCAGGTCGGCCTGCCACGGTCCAAGGTAGATGGCTCGACCTTTGAACGTCATTCCGGTAATGCTGCGCTTCTGATCGAAGCCGGCAAGCTGTGGGACGGCCAGCAGTTCGTCCAGCAGCCGATCCCCTACGGTGCCATGCCGCGCCTGATGCTGGCCTGGATGAACACCTATGCGGTACGTTTTAAAACACAGGAAATCCCCGTGGGCGACAGTGCGAGTGAGTTTCTGCAAATGCTGGGCAAGCAGACCAACGGCGGCGTGCGCGGCGCCTTTACCACGTTCCGCAAGCAGGTACAGGCGCTGTCGGCCTGCCGTATAACACTCGGATTCAACGCTAACGGCAAGGCCTACACTTATGAGGGCAAGCCGATCAAGCGGTTTGAAGCCTGGCTAACCAATGCTGGCGAACAACGCTCCTTCTGGCCGGCCTCTATCGCGTTCTCAGACGAGTATTTCAATACACTGGTAGATCATGCTGTCCCGCTCGACATGCGCGCCCTGATGGCCTTGAAAGGCTCGTCCCTGGCGATGGATGTGTACGTGTGGCTGGCCGAGCGCCTGCATCGCATCGAAGGCCGTCCGCTCGTCCTGTACTGGGCCAATCTACGGGCGCAGTTTGCCCAGGAGTATCAGGGCAAAGAGGCAGACAAGGATTTCAAGAAGAAATTCTTGCCAGCGCTACACGCCGCCCTAGCGGTCTATCCCCAAGCCAAGGTGAAGCAGGTAACAGGTGGCTTGATGCTGATGGCCTCACCACCACCAATCCCCTACCAGTTGCGATAACCTGGTCATCAGGTCGCGCTGAACGACCTACCAATCAGCCAGGACCGCGTCCATCGAGACGCGGTTTTTGTTTGTAAGCCTGTGGATTCAACCACTTATGCACGCCGAATCGGACCCCCCTTCCACGCCGAATCGGACCCCCCTCCCCCCAAAAATCACGCCGAATCGGACCCCCCTTCCACGCCGAATCGGACCCCCCCTAAACCTGTAAGGTATTGCCTTTAATTATTCCTTTAGTTCTTACCTATAGCGGGAAGGCCAC